>NZ_CP195166.1:0-43284 GCF_052544945.1 Lactococcus sp. KTH0-1S | reverse complement strand
ACCACTATTCCCACTCCCCGTTAAATACTTCTTTTAATAATTTTTTCGGGAACCAAAATGAATGTTTAATTATATGACGTCCATCTGGTAATTCGTCAGTATCTGAAAGTTTTCCTTTTCCTACAAAAACATTTGGTTCTAACTCATAATATGTATTTTGAGCATGTAATTTCGTAAATACTACATTATTTACTTTGCTTTGCGGAAAATTCGTACTAATACCTCGGCTAGTTTGTGTCAATTGTACTCCATTATTAATAATGTCTTTCGTTTCAATCCATACACGTTTCACTTCATCAATTAAACGATCTGGTAAACCCCAAAATTTGATTCTATCTAGCACAAAGATATTTTTTTCGGTTTCTTTAAAAATTACAAATAGAAACCTCTTATTGCAAATTTCTACGTATGGTTCAGATTCTTCCCATTCTTCATTACCTGCTAACTCTTTAAATTTGTAGGTTTTAAATGGTGAATCCTCTTTTGGTTGACCATTTTTATCTACTCGGATAACTCTAAGGCTCAAATTTGCTTTTTGGAATTCCTGTGTTTTATCCAAATCACCTGTTAGACCTAACATTTTACGAATGAGTGTGCTATTCTTTCCTTTCGCTTTTGGATTAACCTCAAATTCTTGATAAAGCTCAGACTCAGCCTTTCCTTTATATTGCATAATTTTCTCTGAAATGATGTCCGTGAAGGATTTTTTTTCACCTTTTGCAGTTGAAACAAGACTTTCTTGCTCACTCTGATTAAAGATTTTATGATTAATCAGAGCTGTCAAAGTTTTAACTACTGCGACAAATACTCTTACATAGTTTCAATTTGATCATGGTTATTAAATTTGAGACCTTCTCTATATCTATCAAACAATAGTAATGGGGCTCGTTTTACTTGCTGTTGTGACGTTAAGTCAAGTTTTTAGAGGTCCCCTTAAATACTTAATGGGTTTAAAAACATTATTCATTTGCTTACTCCTTTTAGAGTTATTATATCATTATAACAAAAAAAATAGCCCCCAAGATCTAAAAGTTAGATCTTAGGGGCTATTTTAACGGGATTTATCAGGGGTTATTATCTAATTTTAGACCCTTAATTATTCTTATGAATAGGAATCCAAATTTCTGTTATATGATTTTCTGACATTGGGTTAAGATCAAGTGGGTAAGATTCAAAATCCGGAGCCTTTTTTTGAGTGTAAGTGGTACTTGGAAAGAAAGATTCATAAATATCTTGATACGTTTGATGAATAGCTTCAGGGACTTTACCGACAGCTTTAAATACTGCCCAGTCAGAAGCAGGAAGTGTAATTGTTTCTAGCTTATCAGCAGTTGTTTTTTCATCAGTGTAGACCCCAATAAAATAATCATACGCCTCACCTTCTCGAGGTAAACAAATACCTAAAATAGTATTAGGTGAGTGTTCTGATTTTTCATTAATTACTTGATTAAATAAATCAGATTCATTAAATCTATCCCAAAACTTAGGAATGCTAGCTTGTCCGACTGTGATATTAGGATAACTTTCTTTAATACCCGTGATCATCATTTCTGGTTTGTTTGTAATTAAATAATTCATTTGAATGCCTCCTTTTATTTGGACACGAATAGACAACTTAGGGAAAATAGTTAACTCATGTTGTTCTTTACGTGCCTTAGAAGGAGAGATATTGAAAAGTTGTTGAAAGCTTCTGCTATAACTTTCTGATGAACTGTAACCATATTTAAAAGCAATATCGATTATTTTTTCATCGGTTTCTCTTAAATCATATAGTGATTTAGAAAGACGTCTTTTTCTGATATAATCACCTAAAGTTAAACCAGAAAGAACAGAAAAAATCTTTTGAAAATTATACTCAGAAACTCTAGCAAGTTGCTCTATTTTTTTCATATCGATGTTATCTTCTAAGTGTTCCTCAATGTAATTAATAATAGCAGAAAATTCATTCATCTATTTCTCCCTCTCTTCTTCTTGATACTATCATAATCAATTTTTTTTAAACAAACTGGATAAATTTTGGCAAAAATTGTTAGATATTCCCCATGGGGCTAGTTGATTTTAGAACCGATATTTTCAATTTTTTTAAAACCGAATCTGATAACCTTATTGAAAGGAACCAAGCCAACGCCTGTCCTCCAAAAGACATTTAATTCATTCTCTGATAGGATCGCCTTAAGTATTTATCCAATTTTTCTCCTCGTTCTCTTTCAAATGATAATATGCTTAACTCTATTATAACAAAAGCATAAGAAGGATGTTGAAGGACTAAGAATTTCCCTTAAATATCCCAATTTATCAGTTTTGGTGTTTATTTCGATTGTTTTTCACTCTAAAAAAAGATATAATATCAGTAAAACTGATATTTTTGATTTAGGAGGGACTATGGAACGATTAAAATTAAATCAATACTTTGACTATTCCCTTGAGCCACGCCGTGCCATCCTCTTTCAAGATGTCAAGTCTAATTATGCTTCAATTGAATGCGTTCAGCGAAATTTAAATCCTCTGACCACTTCTCTTTGTGTCATGAGTCGAGCAGATCATTCTAAAGGGTTAACGCTTGCCTCTAGTCCAACCTTTAAAAAAGTTTTTGGTATGAAAAATGTCAGTCGTGCCAGCGATTTACCTTTTCTTATAGAAACACGAAAGTTCAATTATCCGCAATGGTATCGAACACATACAGACATTCATGGACAGCGAACTGAACCAACTTTGCAATATGTCGCTTTTATTGAATCTTGGGCGAAACGCACGTGGATTGTTCCTCCACAAATGCAGCTCTATGTGGACTATAAAATTGAAGTGACAGATATACTGACCAATTATACGTCAATTGATGAGATTCACTCCTACTCGATTGATGAATCTTTTTTGGATATCACAGAATCATTGAACTTCTTCTACCCTGAGATTAAAAATCGTTATGAACAGATGAATCGAATTGCTTTAGACTTGCAACGTGAGATTCGAGATAAACTAGGACTATATGTGACTGTTGGGATGGGAGACAACCCCTTGCTTGCCAAACTTGCAATGGATAACTATGCCAAGCACAATGATAATATGAGAGCCCTAATCCGTTATGAAGATGTCCCTAATAAACTATGGACAATTCCTAAGATGACAGATTTCTGGGGAATTGGAAAGCGAACTGAGAAACGATTAAACAAACTTGGAATCACTTCTATCAAAGAGCTTGCGAATGCTGACCCACTTCTCCTTAAACAAAATTTGGGAACAATTGGACTTCAACATTTTTTCCATGCGAACGGCATCGACGAAAGCAATGTAAGGGAAAAATATATCCCTAAAACAACAAGCTTCAGCAATTCTCAAATTCTGCCACGTGACTATCATAAGCAAAGAGAAATTGAACTTGTGATTAAAGAAATGGCTGAGAACTTAGAGATAAGATTGAGAAAGGGCGGAAAACTAGCAAGCAATCTTTCACTTTATGCAGGTGCTGCTTCTACTTCTGAATACTCTTCTGTTAAGGTTTCTCGCAATATTGAAGCAACGCAAAACACAAAAGAATTGCAAGACCTCGCAATCTCCTTATTTCGTGAAAAGTACCAGGGGGGAGCGATAAGACAAATAGGAATAAGCGGAAATCAACTCTCTGATAGTTCTGTTAAACAACTTTCTTTATTTGAAAGTGTTGAAGAAAATCAAACTAATAAAAAACAGGAATTACTCCAAAAAGTTATTGATGAGATTAGAGAAACATTCGATTTTCTATCGATACAAAAAGCAAGTAGTTTATCCGAGGGGTCACGTGTCATATATCGGAACAAACTCATTGGAGGTCATGCAGCAAGTCAAGAGAGGGAGGAAAAAGATGTCAGTTGACCGTTCATATAGCCCCTATGAAGTCATCCGTGCTTATCACGATAGAGGGATGATGAAATGGGGCGCATTTGCGACTGGAGAACTCACGGAGGCTCAAAATACTTTTGAAAAAGAAAAAAAAGAGGATAAGAAAATTCAAGCTTTACCACATCATGTAGTCCTTTATCTTCTCAATCAGTCTTTTTCAAATCAGCTACAAATCAAAGTTAAATATCAATCAAAAAATAAATTAACTGAAGTCTATGGTTTTGTATCAGAATTTATCAATAATCAAGTAAGAGTTAAATCAACGGATAAAATCTATCTCATATCCATTGAACAAATTATAAATATTTCCTAAATAAAAAGGCGCTAAATTTAGCCCCCTTTTTATTTCATCAACAACTCAATCAATTTTTTCTTGATTTCTTGTTCTTCTTCCGTTCCCTCAAACTCTAATTTTTCTAATTGAGTTTCAATTTTCTTTAACTGCGTGATTGGCTTTTTAGCGGTTTTCTTTTGGGGGCTAATTTTTGCCCCCTCTTCTTCTCCACCTTGTTCTTTAGCTTTTCTAATCAGTTTTTGAGCGGTATAATGACTGATACCAAATCTTTCGGCAATTAAGTCCCTAGTCTTTCCTTTAACAGGTTTTCCATTGATTTGTACCCCTTGTTTTTTGGCTTTATCTAAAATATCCATATAGTCATCAATGATGGCTATTTTTTCTTCTTCTGGCATTTTTAAGAGCGAGCGAGTTTGTAGGTTAGTTTCATGCAACTTTAGTCTTGTTACAAGCTCGTCCTCGTCTTCATCAACTTTCTTAGCGAGAACTTCGTAATCTTCAGGGAGTCTATTTTCACTAATTAGTTTTTTAATAGCATTAAATCGTCTATGCCCTGCAATCAATTCATAGCTATATTTATCACGTTGTTTAACAAGAACGGGTTGTAATAAGCCTAACTCGTCTATGCTATCAGCTAACTTATCAATGTCAACTAAATCATAGTTGTTATTCTCATTTTCCTTTATCTCCTCAATAGGAATATTTTTTGTATTTGTTTTTTTTCGCTTGTGTTCGTCCTTGTTCATAAGGTCTGTAAATCCGAAACTATTACTCATTTTTTAACCCCTTTTTACTATTTCATCAATAAGATTTAAATAATCATCTTTTACTTTAGAACTTTTAGAACTATCAATTAACACCTCATTCTTTAAAGCACTTTCTGTAACTGGCTTAGCTTGATGTCGTATTGTTGTTTCAAATCTATTCCCAGATATTTCTTGAATAAATTGTTTATCAATATTATTTCTGTTGACCATTGTGTAAAGTACGGTCACCTCTGTATCTAACTCATAATCATCAATAATTTGATTGATGTTCTTTAAAGTCGTTCTATAACCTTCAAGTGCAAATTTATCAATTTTTATTGGGATGATAATTTCATCACTCGCAATAATAATATTAAGAGTAATTAGATTAATTGTTGGAGCACAATCAATAATACAATAATCATATTTAGAATCTAGTTTCTTTAAAACTTTTTTTACAATGTTTGATGAATTACGATTGAATGAATTTCTTACTTTCAATTCACTTTCAGCAACTGCTAAACTTGAACCAATCATGTCCAAATTCTCACTTACGTTATAAACATACTGGTCAACATCCTCTAGTTTTTCATCAACTATCAGTTCTGCAAAATCTTTATAATCCTCTTTCGAGCGTTCATCTTCAAGAAAAATACTCGTTGCATTAGCTTGCATATCTGTATCAATCAACAGAGTTTTGAACCCTCTATTTGCTAAACCTTTTGCTATATTTCCACCTGTTGTTGTTTTAGCAACTCCGCCTTTTAAGTTTAATAGACTTATTGTTTTCATATTTTCTCTCTATTCTTTATTTATATTTTCATGAGTCTTTGCGAAATGATAAAGTCCCTCTAACGTTTCAAATTTAGTGTTACCCAATGTCGTTTTTTTATTTCTTAGGTTTGAAATCGTCATCCTAGAAACTTTTATTCCAATTTTTTCGAGTTCTTTCTCAATATACCAACCAGAAAAATTTTCGTCATCATCGAGTAGTCTCTGTACCACGTTTTTAATTTCATCTGTTACTTTTTCCATATCAACCTTTCTTCACAAATATACGATACTTGCGAAAACTATATTTTTATAATTCATTATTTCATTCTCAGCCCTCTCACATTTTGTGGTAAACATTCTTACTTTTTCTCTGTCCAAAGGTTTGAAGCAAGAAGTTGTTTTATTTTTACTATACATCTATTGTATCGTAAATTTATATTTACGTCAAGGGTTTTTACGGTTTTTCTTAAATTTTTTATATAAAAATAAAGGGGGCTAAATTTAGCCCCCTTTATCAATTAAGAATCAAGTTTAATTCCCTCATTTTTTTGGAGGGAAATTTTGTCGAATATTGATAAGAACAATTAATTTTGATATACTTACTTATATCAAACCTCTCTGGTTTGTGGTAGCTTTTTGCTCTTTCTCTGTCCAAACGGTTGAGAGTAAAAAGTTTTTTTAGAGGAAAAGTTCATTCATATATTCGTTCCAAAAAAAGGGGCTAAATTTAGCCCCTTTTTTTTTCATACTTAATATTGAAGGTAAATATTTAGTTTATTTACTATCCCAAGGACCATTCATTGGTACATAGAAATCAGACGAACTATCAAAAACTAATTTATGTATATTTTGAGCCTTATACGTTGTTAGAAATGCTCTGTATTCTGAAAATTTATTTCCAAAAACGACACTCGGTCTAAAATTATTAATCATTTGATTGCTGTCTAGCTTCCAATCGATTGCTTTCATCTCAGCCACTTGTAACAATTCATCTATCGCTACACCACTTTCAAGCAATTTATGAATCGGTTGAAGAAGTTGTATATCATCTAGTTCAAATTGAATATCATAATAATTTGGTAAATGTTTAATTATTCCGTTTTCATCTAAATTAAAATTTACTTTTGATAAGTAATTAAAGTATTCTAATACCATTCTTGCTTCGTTTATAAATGGACTAGCTGTACCAGGAGAAGAAGTACGAGAATTCATAGATATATGATTGCTGCCTGATAAATCAGCATTAAATGGCGTATATGTAAATTCAATAGACTGTATTCTTCGTCCAGAAGTGTGATAAATATAATCTAAATTTTTAACAATTTGAGTTCCTTCAGGAGTAGTTAATTCTGATATTTCTTTAACCGCAGTTTCTAAATATTTTTTACGATTTTTTCTGAGGTCAAATACCTCTTTGGTGTTAAAGGAGTCTTCCTGAGTCTTCAATATTTTAAGTATTTTTTTATCAAAATCATCAATTCTCATTTTTGTACCTTTTGGAAAACTCCTAAACTCGCTTATAAAGCGGTAAACACGTTTGGAGTACTTAGATGGCAGACTATTGTTGATTCCTCTGTTATATTGTAAGTGTTTAACCGTTCTCCAATCTTTGGAATTGATTAAGTCATAAACATATAGCGGTTTATCAATCACATGCCCTTTTGCATCAACTTGTTCTGAACTAATTTGAGCATTAGAAATTGTGAGTTTTACTTCTTTTTTAGTACCATCAAAATCAATTACACTGAAAATATTTATTGTTTTCCATGATTTGGGAGTGCCATCATCATTTGTTTCTCTTACTTGATAGTATGAGAAATTTTTCAATGCCTCGTTTAAATCATACATTATTTTTTGTAGCCGTTTACCATTGTAGAGCGATTTCACACCATTTTTACGTGTTACCCACAATCCACCTAATTCCGCTAATTCCTGATAAGAAAATGTTACTGGTTCACTCCCGTTATAACGGTCTCTCAGCTCTCCAAGTATAGCATAAGTAATATTTTCACTTGCAGCATTTATATCTTCAGTAGAGAACATCTCAGGCAATTGACGGCTGTATTTAATATCTTTTCTAAATTTATCTTCACTATCAAGTTCATCAAGTAAATCGTAACTTTGCATTTTAACCCCTCTTTCAGTATCAAGATAAAATAATATCTGATTTAATCGTAAAAATTGTGTATTTTTCTTTCACTATATAGAAGAAAGATAGAAAAACTTATATAAAATACAACATTTTTACGTCATAACCTTTGTTTTTATTAATATACACTATTTTTTTATTCTTGTCTAGTAATAATACAACATTTTTACGATTTACAGCAACATTTTTACGTCACAAGCAACATTTTTACGGTCATATACAACATTTTTACGTCATAGGTACACAATTTTTACTCCCTAATACGCAATTTTTACGACATATGTACAACATTTTTACTCCCCAGTACAACATTTTTACTCCTCAGTACAACATTTTTACTCCTCAGTACAACATTTTTACGATATTAAT
Organism: Lactococcus sp. KTH0-1S; assembly: GCF_052544945.1. Classification (NCBI taxonomy): domain Bacteria; kingdom Bacillati; phylum Bacillota; class Bacilli; order Lactobacillales; family Streptococcaceae; genus Lactococcus; species Lactococcus sp. KTH0-1S. The sequence continues at coordinate 35,075 of NZ_CP195166.1, read as the reverse complement.
AGCTATAAACCGTATGGTTAAGCCTTAAAATTGCCCCTTAATTGTAACTTTAACTATAACTTTATATATATAACTATAATTTTTATTCTATAATAAAATAACTAACGAATTTTCAAAAAAAAATAAAAGGAGCTAAAGCTCCAAATTTTTAAATAAAAAAATCTCTTTCAATTGGAGTAAATGCAGCAACTACTTTTCCTATAATTCTTGGATTATCATCCCAATATAATTTTATATCTGGAAATTTTCTTTCTCCATTTTGATCCTCTTCTATATTTAAAGACTGTAAAAGAAGTCCATCTTCCTCTACAGTGACACATTTTATAAAAGCATTTCCTATAGAAACATTATCTACTTCACAAACTTGACCATCATAATCAGGAGAACTTAGATATTTTATAAGCGCTGTTGGTTCTGTTGCAAAGTTTTCCGATAAGTCTATTTTGGTGTAAAATGGGATAGAAAGACAGCGAGGACATATGGATGAATCATTTTAAAGGCAAACAATTCCAAAAAGACGTCATTATTGTCGCTGTGGGTTATTATCTACGTTACAATCTGAGCTATCGTGAAGTCCAAGAACTCCTTTATGATCGTGGGGTTGACGTTTGTCATACCACTATTTATCGCTGGGTACAAGAATACAGTAAAATCCTCTATCATCTCTGGAAAAAGAAAAAATAGACAGTCCTTCTATTCGTGGAAAATGGACGAAACCTATATCAAAATCAAAGGCAAATGGCATTATCTGTACAGAGCAATTGATGCGGATGGATTGACTTTAGACATCTGGTTACGAAAGAAACGGGATACTCAAGCTGCTTATGCATTCTTGAAACGACTACATAAGCAGTTTGGTGAACCTAGAGTAATTGTCACGGATAAAGCGCCGTCTAGTGGCTCTGCCTTTAAAAAGCTACAGCACAATGGGTTATATGTAAAAACAGAACACAGAACCGTTAAATATCTCAATAACCTCATTGAGCAAGACCATCGACCAATCAAACGACGCAATAAATTTTATCGAAGTCTACGTACTGCCTCAAGCACAATTAAGGGCATGGAGACAATTCGAGGAATATACAAAAAGAACCGAAGAAATGGAACGCTCTTCGGATTTTCGGTGTCGACTGAAATAAAGGTATTTTAGTGACTGCAATTTGTAGTTTCCTAATCAGCTTGCTTACGTTTGTCATCTTGTTGATTAAAAAATCACCAAAAATAAGAACCGTCTCAACTTTGGCTAGTTAACGGTTCTCGAACTAAATACGACCACAGACTTTTACTCGGCTATATTGGACTTGTTTGCAGCAAGTCATTTTCCCTTATTATATGACTTTTTTCAATCGTTTTATTTTCTTGATAGTTATCAATTTTTATCTGTAAGGGTAGCGCTATACTAGTATCATAAAGAAAATTAAAGGAAGTAGAAAATATGGCAAAAATAACACTGAACTTTCAAAAACGACTTCAACAACACAGTAATCACTTGGTTATCCTCTCAGCCATTCTCATTGTACTCGGATACCTTGGTAAATATGGTGTAAATCAAATATGGATTTGGAATTCGACAATGATTATTGCAAGTATTATCGGTTTTATACCTGTTGCAATTCATGCCTATCAAGCAATCAAAGTGAAACAAATTTCGATTGACCTGCTAGTTTCTATTGCAGTTATCGGTGCTTTGTTCATCGGTGAATATGAAGAATCAGCAATTGTCACTTTTCTCTTCGCTTTCGGTGGATTTTTGGAGAAAAAAACGCTTGAAAAAACGCGATCAAGTATCAAAGAACTCACGAATATGGCACCCAGCACAGCCCTATCTGCTGATGGCGAAGAAATGGACAGTGATGAAGTTGAAATTGGCGACAAACTCTTAGTAAAAACCGGACGTCAAATTCCTGTTGATGGTCGTATTTACCAAGGATCTGGCTATGTCAACGAAGCCAGTATCACAGGTGAATCACGTGAAATCAGAAAGGAAGCTGGTACCAAAGTTTTTGCAGGTTCTATCTTAGAAAACGGTACAATTTACGTAGAAGCAGAAAAAGTCGGCGAAGATACAACCTTTGGTAAAATTATTGAACTTGTCGAAGAAGCCCAAGATACCAAATCTCCTGCTGAGAAATTCATCGATCGCTTTGCTAAGTATTACACGCCAACGGTACTTGTTATTGCAGCTATTACTTGGGTTTTTAGTCATAATCTAGAACTAGCCATCACGATTCTCGTACTTGGTTGCCCTGGTGCCCTCGTGATTGGTGCACCTGTTTCAAATGTTGCAGGAATCGGGAATGGTGCAAAAAGAGGTGTCCTTATCAAGGGAGGTGATGTTATGAATACCTTCAGTCACATTGATACGCTTCTGTTTGATAAGACGGGTACTCTGACGAAAGGCAATACAGAAGTTGTTGTTGTCAAAAATTATGGTGCTTCAAAAGAATTGATTGATGCAGTTGCTTCAGCAGAAAATGAATCTGATCACCCATTAGCAACGGCAGTTGTACGCATGATCGGAAAATTCAATCCTATCAAATTTAAAAAAACAGACGTTGTTAAAGGACAGGGAATCATCGCAGACGACCTATTGATTGGTAATGAAAAAATGATGGTGGTTAATCATATTACGATTTCTCCCGAGCAGAAACAGGACATCACAGAAATCACTGATTCAGGTGCATCAGTTGTTTTGGTCGCAGCTGATAACAGATTGCAACTAATTTATGGTATTGCGGACGAAATACGTTCTGGTGTCAAAGAATCCCTCGAAGAACTACACCATGAAGGTATTTCTCGTATGATTATGCTGACTGGAGACAACGAGACAACAGCTAAAGCAGTCGCCGCCCAACTCGGGATCGATGAAGTACGTGCCAATCTCATGCCTGAAGAAAAAGCTGAAGTTGTCAAATCACTCAAAAACTCTGGTAAAAAAATTGCTTTTATCGGTGATGGTGTCAACGATTCTCCTAGTTTGGCACTTGCTAATATAGGTATTGCAATGGGTTCTGGTACTGATACTGCGATTGAAACGTCCGATATCGTGCTAATGAAATCCAGTTTTGACGAACTTGTCCATGCATATGGTTTGAGTAAACGCACGGTTGCCAACATGACACAAAATATTGTGATTGCGATTGTAGTTGTGCTCTTTTTACTGGCTGGTCTAATTCTTGGAGGTACAGGATTAGTACCTAGTTTTGTCAACATGGGCACAGGTATGTTCGTCCACGAAGCCAGTATCCTTATCGTCATTGTCAATGGCATGCGACTGATTAGGTATCGAGAGAAATAGAAGAATGGAAGCAAACCAAAATTTACGCGGTTTGTTTTCTTTTTTTGAAAGGAATCATTTTTTTGATATCAATAAAGTTTATAATGATTTTATCAAAAATGATTTGATAAAATCATCGAGACATTTTCGATGGCCTCTAGAATCTTTACAATTAAAGTTTTCCTTACTAATAGGGAGGTTCAATAAGACACTGAATTTGAGGTTATGAGAGAAACTATCGCAAGCAATGTAGCATGTTAGGGATTTGAACTTGTTTAAAAGCTTTGATACCTATCTCAATATAACTTTTTTATAAAAATAGATAGGAAGTTCCAAATGACAATTATTTAAAAAGGAAACACACACATTTGCTAGACAGGAAGATTGTCAGATAGTAGGGGACATAGCGTTTTCAGAACACTTCAAACATCTTATGTACGATGGATGTTTTAAAAAAATCACTAATGGTTTTGCTCTTTTAAATCTCATACAGGCAAAATTAGGGATTGATTTAAACAGCGTACTGCTGACTATCTCGGCAGACTCTAACTGGTGCTGATTGCGCTCCTCATAGAAGGTTATTCAGCGTTAAAAAAGAGACTCGAGAAACTTTATTATTTTGTAGATAAAAAAATAAAATTGATATTCTTGATAGATATCAATTTTTTGCTAGTACTAACGAGTTATAATTAATTTATAAAGAAAGAGAAAGAGGTGAATCTTATGTCAAAAGTAATTATGAAACTCAATGAATTGAGCTGCCCATCTTGCATGGCAAAAATCGAAGGAGCAATGACTACAACTAAGGGTGTAGCAAATGCAAAAGTGCTTTTCAATGCATCAAAAGTTAAAGCAGAATTTGACGAAAATGTTGTCAGTGCTGATGAACTTATCAGCAAGGTTGAGAAACTTGGGTACCCTGTTTTAAGTAGCAAAGTAACTGTTGTGTGATTTCTACCAGTAAAGACAGCACTATAAATTGAATAAAGGAAAAAATTGATGACTAAATTAACGATTGATGAAAAATATGCTAAAGAACTTGATAAAGCAGAGGTTGACCACCACAAGCCTACGGCTGGTGCGATGCTAGGACATGTCTTATCCAATTTGTTCATTGAAAATGTACGACTGACTCAAGCAGGAATATACGCGAAAATCCCAGTTAAGTGTGAGTATTTACGTGAAATTGCAAAAAAAGAAGATGAATATTTCTTTAAAATTTCGGATTTACTTCTTGACGAAAATGAGATTGTACCAAGTACAACTGAAGAATTTTTAAAGTATCACAAGTTCATTACTGAGGATCCAAAAGCCAAATATTGGACTGATGAAGCTCTACTTGAAAGCTTCATTGCAGATTTTCAAGCACAAAATATGTTCATTACGCGAGCAATTAAGCTAGCAAATAAAGAAGAAAAATTTGCTTTGGCGGCTGTTGTAGTCGAACTTTACGGCTACAATCTTCAAGTTATTCGTCACTTGGCAGGTGATTTGGGTAAAGCTGTTGCTGATTTTCATGACGAAGATGAAGATAATGACAATTAATTTTTACGAAACTGTAGGCTTTAATTGAACAAAGCTTGCAGTTTTATAATTTTAGCGCGATAATAAGATAAGGAGAATTACCAAAATGAGCAAGTATGAACATCATTTTAGTCATGATGAACACCACTGTGTACAGCTTGTCCCACTATTTGCTTTACTTTCAGAAAGTGAACTGGCGCAAGTTGAGCAGGTTGTTCATCATAAGACTTTTGAAAAGGGCGAAGCGGTCATCAGCCCTTTTACGGTGCCTCAACTCGCAATTGTGGCGCACGGTACTTTGAAGATATATCAGCTTTCTAGCGCTGGTAAAGAGCAGTTACTACGTGTAATTGAACCTGGTGGATACGCAGGTGAAGACGCCTTGTTTGGAGTAGTGAATGAGAATCTTTATGGCGAAACATTGCAAGAAACAAAAATTTGCTTTTTGCGACAACAAGATTTCAAAAATTTGTTGTTAAAATATCCCGAGCTCAGTTTAAAATTGCTTGAAACCACCGTGAGAAGAGCTGCGGAAATGCAATATCAAGCACAATTTCTCATGATGGAAGATGTTGAAAGTCGAATCGCTAATTATCTTTTGCAACTCGTCAAAGTAGTAGATTCAAATTCTGTTATGATTCCAATGAAAATGAAAGATCTTGCAACGTTCATTGGAACAACTCCCGAAACTATTTCTCGTAAGTTCAAAATACTCGAAGAAAAAGGATTCATTGAGCGCCGAGGAAAGATAATCAAAATACTAGATATTGATAGCCTTGAAGATGATTACGCTTAAAATGGTCTAAAGGGCCAATGGAAAAAGGACGCAATAGATTCTGATCCTACACAAGATCCAGACCTAATGCCAGATATTTTTACGATAGGGATTTTAATTTAAATACTATAAACTTTTTAAGAGAAGATGATAACAATGAAATATAAAATGAGCAAAGGTATGAAAATCATGTTAACAGCTTTTATTTCTGTTTATCTTGGTAATTTGGTTTTAGATATATTAAGTGCCAATTCTAATATTAATATTTGGATAGCTCGTATCATTGGACTTTTATCGCCCTTATTATTTCTATTCCTTTAAATTTTTTCTGGATAAAAAATTCAAAAGGTTAGAATAATTAATAAAGAGCTGGGAGAAATTAAATGATTTATACGATTGGTTATTACATTGCTGTTATAGGATTAGTCATTATGATGTTCGGTTTTAAAAGTTTTTATTCACAAATGAATAAATGGAGTCGTTTTGGCTTTATCTTTTCAGCATTAGGCCTTGCATTTCCAATAATTTATGATTTTATTGTTGGATTTATAAATGGTTTATTAAAAAATGTTTAAATCATAATTTTTTAAAGAAAGGACACTTTTAAAAAGTGTAAGTATAATATTATGGGAATTGTGACACCAACACCTACTCCACCTCCTTCAAATGATAACTTTTTTAAGCAAATAGAAAAATTACAAGCCAATTTTTCAAAAGAAGATAATAAAATTTGGACTGATGTCAATAAAGAATATAAAAAACTAAAGAATAAAAAGTCCAAAACAGAGCAGCATGAAAAATAAAACAATAATAAAAGCAGTTTTTAGTATGATTACTGCTTTTATTATTTCCTCCAAAACTGTTGTTTTACCTTTATTTCCCGCAATGTTCAGAAAATTCATGAACATATCCAAAATAATAATTTTTTGCAAATATACAGAAAAAGCAGTATACTTTTATTTAGTCTATTTAGAAAGATTTCATTGAGGTAAATATGGTAAGTGAAAATATTTTGGAAGCAAAACAAGTGAGTGTTGCATTTAGAATTGATGGTGTCTTGCAAACTGCAGTTCATCACATCAATCTGGAAGTGAGAAGAAATGAAGTTTTAGCTATTGTTGGGGAATCGGGTTCTGGTAAATCAACATTCGCAACTGCTGTCATGGGGTTGCATAATTCCAAGCAAACTCAAATCACTGGCTCTATTTTATTGGATGGGGAAGAAGTGATCGGTAAAACGGGTGATTCCATGGCAAGTATTCGAGGAAGTAAAGTTGGAATGATTTTTCAAAATCCACTCACTGCGCTTAATCCATTGATGAAAATTGGGCAGCAAATCAAGGAAATGTTGGCCGTGCATGATGTTTATCCAGAAAATCAGTATGAAAGTAGAAGCTTTCAACTTTTAGAACAAGTAGGAATTCCAAATCCTAAAAGAGTCGTTAATCAATTTCCTCACCAACTTTCAGGCGGGATGAGACAAAGAGTAATGATTGCAATAGCCATTGCCAATGACCCAGATTTGATTATTGCTGATGAGCCAACGACTGCTTTAGACGTTACCATTCAAGCTCAGATTTTAGACTTGATTTTAGAAGTACAAAAGAAGAAGAATGCTGGGGTTATTCTAATTACTCATGATTTAGGGGTTGTTGCTGAAGTTGCTGATACAGTGGCGGTGATGTATGCCGGACAACTCGTCGAAAAAGCTTCTGTTGAAGAGATTTTTCAAAATCCCAAACATCCATACACCCGGTCACTTTTGCGTTCAAATCCATCTGCCGAAACAGTTTCGGATGATTTATATGTGATTCCAGGGTCCGTGCCTTCTCTGTCAGAAATTGAGTATGACAAAGATTTATTTCTCGCTCGAGTGCCTTGGATGAAAGAAGAAGCTCAAAAAGTAATTTCGGAAAAAATGACTGAAATTTCTCCAAATCATTTTGTTCGAGGTCAGGCTTGGGAAAAATTTGAATTTCCAGCTCAAAAATTGAAAGGGGATAAAAAGTGAGCGAAATTCTTAATTTAAAGGACTTAAAAGTTTATTATCCTATTCGATCTGGTTTCTTTAATCGAGTGACAGATAATGTTTTAGCCGTTGATGGAGTAGATTTAACAATTCATGAAGGAGAAACTGTCGGTTTAGTTGGTGAATCTGGCTCTGGAAAATCAACGATTGGCAAAACAATTGTTGGTTTAGAACAAATGACATCAGGACAATTGATTTACAAAGGACAAGATGTCAGCAAAAAAAAGATAAGAAACCACCTCAAATACAATAAAGATGTTCAAATGATTTTTCAAGATGCATTTTCGAGTTTGAATCCACGGAAAACAATTTACGATATCATTGCGGAGCCTATTCGAAATTTTGAAAAATTAGATGCTAAGACAGAAAATAAACGGATTCATGAATTATTGGATATTGTTGGACTACCTAAACAAGCTTTAGAACAGTATCCTTTCCAATTTTCTGGAGGTCAACAACAAAGAATTGGAATCGCACGGGCAGTTGCTACTAATCCTAAGTTAATTGTGGCAGATGAACCAGTTTCGGCATTAGACTTATCTGTTCAAGCTCAGGTTTTGAATTTCATGAAGCTCATTCAAAAAGACTTGGGAATTGCATTTCTTTTTATTTCTCATGATTTAGGGGTTGTCCGCCATATGACCGATAATATTGCAGTCATGCACAACGGTCGAATTGTCGAAAAAGGAACACGAAGAGATATTTTTGATGAGCCACAGCACATTTATACTAAACGACTCTTATCTGCTATCCCTTCGATTGATGTTACAAGAAGAGCGGAAAATCGGAAAAACCGTCTAAAAGTTGAACAAGACTTTGAGGATAAAAAAGCAAACTTTTATGATAAAGACGGACACGCTTTGCCCTTACAAAAATTAAGTGAAAGTCATTGGGCTGCTTTGCCAAAAGGAGGGGAAAATGTGGAAAGTAATTATTAGACGTATTTTATTGATGATTCCTCAATTATTTATCTTGAGTATTCTTATTTTCTTCTTTGCTAAATTGATGCCTGGTGATCCTTTTTCAGGGTTGATTGGTCCTCATACCGACCCACATGAAGTTGAAGCATTAAGACGGGCAGCAGGTTTATATGACCCTTGGTGGGAGCAGTATCTCAGGTGGCTAGGGAATGCCATACATGGGAATTTAGGAATGTCCTATAATCTCAAAGAGCCCGTGATGACTGTCATTGGACATAGAGCGGTTAATACTTTTTGGATGTCACTTTTGTCAGTTATTTTAACTTACTTATTTGCTATTCCAATGTCGATAGTTGCAGCTCGAAATGAAGGAAAATGGCAAGACCAATTGTGGTTGACCTATAATTCAATTACTTTTGGTATTCCACCTTACGTATTCTATCTCTTGATTATCTTTATCTTTGGTTATAGTCTTAATTGGTTTCCGACAGGTGGGACGGTAAGTCCAAATGCGATGGGAACAATTCCTGTTTTCTTTAGTAAGATTTATCACATGATTCTTCCAGCATTTAGTTTGGCGGTCTTTGGAACAGTTGGAATCTTTACTTACTTCCGCTCAGGAATTTTAGATGAACAAACACAAGATTATGTACGAACGGCTCGAGCCAAAGGGGTTAAGGAAAAAGTGATTTTTAGACGTCATATTTTGAGAAATGCCTCATTACCAATTGCTTCTAATTTTGGATTTGTGATTACTGGACTCTTGGGAGGAGCAATCTTTGCTGAAACAATTTTTGGCTATCCTGGCTTAGGACAACTTTTTATTACTTCAATCACTGGGCGAGATTATTCAATGATTACGGCTTTGATTTTATTAAATGGTTTTTTGGGACTTCTTGGAGCCCTCCTGTCGGATATTATCATGGCAATGGTTGACCCACGAATTCGGATTCAATAAGGAGTGAAAATGACAGAAAAAAAACACAAAAATTCTTTATCATTAGTTCACTCAATCAAAGAAGAACTAAAGAATGACAAATTAGCACTGATTTCAGCACTTTTCCTAGTTGCTGTCTTTCTAATCGTTTATATTTACTCGATGTTTTTAAAACAATCAAATTATGTTGATGTTAATATTATGGACCAGTATCTTGCACCACTGACAAATGGACATTTACTGGGAACTGATAATGGTGGTCGAGATATCATCATGATGTTAATGATTTCTGCACGAAACTCTTTCAATATCGCTTTTGCAGTTACACTTATTACTTTAGTTGTAGGAAATATATTAGGGGTAATTACGGGCTACTTTGGTGGGAGATTTGATTTAATCTTCATGCGTTTCACTGATTTTGTTATGATTTTACCATCATTGATGATCATTATTGTTTTTGTAACTATCATCCCACGGTTTAATTCTTGGTCTTTGATTGGGATTATCAGTATTTTTAGTTGGATAGGGACAACGCGTTTAATTCGGGCAAGAACAATGACGGAAGTCAATCGAGATTATGTTCGAGCATCAAAAACTTCGGGAACCTCTGATTTTAAAATTATGTTTCGGGAAATATGGCCCAACTTGTCCACCTTAGTCATTGCTGAAGCAACGCTTGTTTTTGCTGGAAATATTGGTTTAGAAACAGGGCTTTCTTTCTTAGGTTTTGGACTTCCAGCAGGGACACCATCTTTGGGGACAATGATAAATGAAGCAACTAATCCAGAGACAATGACTGATAAGCCTTGGACTTGGGTTCCAGCAACAGTGGTCATCCTAATTGTGGTGCTTGCCATTATCTTTATCGGAAATGCGCTCAGACGAGTGGCTGACCAAAGACAAGCTACAAGATAAACAACATTCAAGAGTGATAAAAATGTTTATCTATTAAAAATGGATATGATAAATTAAATATTATATTGAAGTAAGAAATAAAAAGAAATTATTGGAGAAACTAAGATGAACAAAATAAAAGTAACTTTATTGGCAAGTAGTGTAGTTTTAGCAGCTGCCCTCCTAAGTGCTTGTGGCTCTAACCAAAGCTCAAGTACAAGTACAAAAAAATTAAAAGCGGGTAACTTTGACGTTGCTTATCAAAATCCAGACAAGGCAATCAAAGGTGGAAATTTAAAAGTCGCTTATCAAAGCGATTCTCCGATGAAAGCTGAATGGTTGGCAGGACTTTCTGATGATGCCACTTTTAATGTGATGTCGAATCCTGGAGGAGGTCAAGATGCTCTCTTCTTTACTAACAGTTCCTTTAAATTTATCAATGGGGGACCTGCTAATGTCAGCCTAGACCAAAAAGCAAAAACAGCAACGATTACGCTTCGTAAAGATTTGAAATGGTCTGATGGCTCAGAAGTAACGGCTAAAGATTATGAGTTCACTTATGAAACGATTGCTAATCCTGCTTATGGCTCCGACCGTTGGACTGATTCTCTGGCAAATATTGTTGGCTTGAGTGATTATCATGCGGGTAAAGCTAAAACAATCTCAGGAATTACTTTCCCTGATGGTGAAAACGGAAAAGTCATCAAGGTTCAATTTAAAGAAATGAAACCAGGGATGACACAATCAGGAAATGGTTACTTCCTTGAAACGGTAGCGCCTTATCAATATTTGAAAGATGTCGCTCCTAAAGATTTGGCTTCTAGTCCAAAAACGACAACGAAACCATTAGTTACAGGGCCTTTTAAACCGGAAAATGTGGTTGCCGGTGAATCTATTAAATATGTCCCAAATCCTTACTATTGGGGTAAAAAACCAAAACTAAATTCGATTACTTATGAAATTGTATCAACCGCAAAATCAGTCGCAGCCCTTTCTGCGCATAAATACGACTTTATCAATTCGATGGCTAATAGTCAGTATAAACAAGTAAAAAACTTAAAGGGATACAAGGTTTTAGGACAACAAGCACTATATATTTCCTTGATGTACTATAATCTTGGACATTATGATACTAAAAATTCAATTAGTGTCCAAGACCGTAAAACGCCATTGCAAGATCAAAATGTTCGTCAAGCCATTGGTTATGCCCGTAATGTCGCAGAAGTGGATAATAAGTTCTCAAACGGACTTTCAACTCCTGCAAATAGTTTGATTCCGCCAATCTTTAAGCAATTTACGAGTCCATCAGTTAAAGGATATGAAAAACAAGACCTTGATAAAGCGAATAAACTTTTGGATGAAGATGGATGGAAATTGAATAAATCTACAGGCTACCGTGAAAAAGATGGAAAAGAATTATCGCTGGTTTATGCGGCTCGTGTAGGTGATGCAAACTCTGAAACCATTGCTCAAAACTACATCCAACAATGGAAGAAAATTGGGGTGAAAGTTAGTCTTTACAATGGTAAATTGATGGAATTTAATTCTTGGGTTGATCATATGACCACTCCTCCAGGAGCAAATGACTGGGATATCACTGACGGTGCTTGGTCATTGTCATCAGAACCTTCGCAACAAGATTTGTTCTCAGCAGCAGCACCTTATAACTTTGGTCACTTTAATGATTCAGAAATCACTAAGGATTTAAATGATATTGATTCTGCCAAGTCTGAAGATCCAACTTATCGTAAAGCAGCTTTCGTTAAATATCAAGAAGATATGAATAAAAAAGCTTACGTTGTTCCAACAAACTTCTCGTTAAGTTACACACCAGTAAACAAACGTGTAGTTGGGATGACGCTTGACTATGGTGCAATGAATACTTGGTCAGAAATTGGTGTTTCTTCTGATAAGTTAGCCACCAAATAGTTTTACTTAACTTTTGTTTACAAGTTTTTTGTAAAAATACCCTCACTTTAGTTTTCGCAATTCTAAAGTCACAGAAGTTCAAATTTTTGATTTGAGCTTCTTTTATTAAAAAAGGAGTTTGATATGACAAGGATTCAAGATGATTTATTCGCTACTGTTAATGCTGAATGGTTAGAAAATGCAGAAATTCCTGCTGACAAACCAAGAATTTCAGCTTTTGATGAATTAGTACTAAAAAATGAGAAAAATTTGGCTAAGGATTTAGCTGGATTATCACAAAACCTACCTACTGATAATCCAGAATTGCTTGAAGCAATCAAATTTTATAATAAAGCAGGAGATTGGCAAGTGAGAGAAAAAGCGGATTTTTCTGCCGTAAAAAATGAACTTGCTAAAGTTGAAACTTTAAATACTTTTGAAGACTTTAAAAATAATTTGACTCAACTCGTTTTCCATTCACAGGCTCCTCTTCCATTTTCTTTTAGTGTTGAACCTGATATGAAAGATGCTATTCACTATTCTCTTGGATTCTCTGGCCCGGGCTTGATTTTACCTGATACCACTTATTATAATGATGAACACCCTAGAAAAAAAGAATTACTTGATTTTTGGGCTAAAAATACAAGCGAAATTTTAAAGACATTTGATGTTGAAAATGCAGAAGAGATTGCAAAGTCTGCCCTTAAATTCGATGCTCTTTTAGTTCCGTCAGCAAATACTTCTGAAGAGTGGGCAAAATATGCTGAACTTTATCATCCAATTTCTACTGACAGCTTTGTCAGTAAAGTTAAAAATCTGGATTTAAAATCTTTAATTAAAGATTTAGTAAAAACTGAACCTGATAAAGTCATTGTTTACGAAGATCGTTTTTATGAATCATTTGATTTACTTATCAATGAAGAAAATTGGTCACTCATTAAAGCTTGGATGCTGACTAAAATTGCACGTGGCGCTACTTCTTTCTTCAATGAAGACCTTAGAATTCTTGGTGGAGCTTACGGACGTTTCCTTTCAAATGTTCAAGAAGCAAGAAGTCAAGAAAAACATCAACTTGATTTGACTGAGTCTTATTTTAGCCAAGTGATTGGTTTATTCTATGGTAAAAAATATTTTGGTGAAGCTGCTAAGGCCGATGTCAAACGGATGGTCACTGCAATGATTAAAGTTTACCAAGCACGTTTGTCTAAAAATGAGTGGCTCAGTCAAGAAACAGCTGAAAAAGCCATTGAAAAATTGGATGCTATTACTCCTTTCATTGGTTTCCCAGATAAATTGCCTGAAATTTATAGTCGTTTAAAAACAACTTCTGGCTCTCTCTATGAAGATGCCCTTAAATTCGATGAAATTTTGACTGCTCGAACTTTTGAAAAATTCTCAGAAGATGTTGATAAAACAAGCTGGCATATGCCTGCTCATATGGTCAATGCTTATTATAGTCCTGATAGTAATACAATTGTTTTTCCAGCAGCAATTTTGCAAGCTCCTTTTTACTCTCTTGAACAATCTTCATCACAAAATTATGGTGGAATCGGCGCTGTCATTGCTCATGAAATTTCTCATGCTTTTGATAACAATGGTGCCCAATTCGATAAAGAAGGAAATTTGAACAAATGGTGGTTAGATAAAGATTATGAAGCTTTTGAAGAAAAGCAAAAAGAAATGATTGCACTCTTTGACGGTGTAGAAACCGAAGCTGGTCCAGCAAACGGAAAACTCATTGTGTCAGAAAATATTGCTGACCAAGGAGGAATTACAGCGGCACTGACAGCAGCTAAAGATGAGAAAGACGTTGATTTGAAAGCTTTCTTTAGTCAGTGGGCTAAGATTTGGCGCATGAAAGCAAGTAAAGAATTCCAACAAATGCTTTTGTCAATGGATGTTCATGCACCTGCTAAACTTCGTGCCAATATTCCTCCAACAAATCTCGAAGAATTTTACGAAACTTTTGATGTTAAAGAAACAGATAAGATGTATCGTGCGCCAGAAAATCGTCTTAAAATTTGGTAATCAGGTTCTGTTGCAAAGTTCCAAAACTAAAGGCAATAGTCTGAACATTCATTTGAGTTTAAACTGTCATGCCCATTAACACTTTAATTTCAGTAGAAACCGAAAAGCCGAAGAGCGTCCCATTTCTTCGGTTCTTTTTGTATATGCCTCGAATCGTCTCCATGCCCTTAATCGTGGTTGAGGCAGTACGAAGACTTCGATAAAATTTATTACGTCGCTTAATTGGTCGATGATCTTGTTCAATTAAGTTATTAAGATACTTCACTGTTCTGTGTTCAGTTTTGGTATACAAGCCGTGGTTTTGTAGCTTTCTAAATGCTGAACCAATAGACGGTGCCTTATCTGTAACGATGACTCTCGGTTGTCCAAATTGTTTATGGAGTCGCTTTAAAAAAGCATAGGCTGCTTGCGTATCCCGTTTCTTTCTTAACCAAATATCTAAGGTTAAACCGCCCGCATCAATCGCTCGATAGAGATAATGCCAACGCCCCTTAATTTTGATATTGGACTTTTTGTTGTCCTTATTATTTCTATTCCTTTAAATTTTTTCTGGATAAAAAATTCAAAAAGTTAGAATAATTAATAAAGAGCTGGGAGAAATTAAATGATTTATACGATTGGTTATTACATTCAAATGATAACTTTTTTAAGCAAATAGAAAAAATACAAGCAAGTTTTTCAAAAGAAGGTAATAAAATTTGGACTGATGTCAATAAAGAATATAAAAAACTAAAGAATAAAAAGTCCAAAACAGAGCATCATGAAAAATAAAACAATAATAAAAGCAGTTTTTAGTATGATTACTGCTTTTATTATTTCCTCTAAAACTGTTGTTTTACCTTTGTGTCGGTAGATTGTCGTTCTTTTGTCGTCTATCTGTCGTGTACATGTTTTAAAAAATAGTTTATTATATATTCATGAATAAATATAGAGTTGCCGAGTTAAGAAAAAAAAGAGGTTGGACGCAAGAAGTGCTAGCTGAAAAAGCAAATATAACTGTTAGAACGATTCAGAGAATAGAAAATGGAACTGATGTTAGTTTAGATACTTTAGCATCAATATCTAATGCCCTTTTAGTTCCCGTAAGTGAACTATTTGAAAGAATTGATGAAGAAGCAAAAGAGGTAGAAATCATGGATATGTCTAAAGAACAGCTTATTCAACTGAAATATAGACAAACTATAACCGTCTCAATTACTTTATTAGTTATAGCAGCTATACTTTTGGTTATGTCAATTTTAGGTGTTGAAATTAATGAATTAGCATCTGGCTATAACACTACACTTTCTTGGCTAGCATGGGTAAGTTTATTATTGTTGTTAATAGGTCTAGCAAATTATTATTTAGGAGTTAAATTAAATGAAACACTAGATCAAAAGTACCCTCTTACTAAGGGAATTAAATTAAAAGAAAAAAAAGAACGTTTCGAAAACTTTTGGCAATTTTTTTCAATCTATTGGTGGATGATTTTCCCGATTTTTGGTTTTATAACTTGGTTCATTTCTTTCTTTAATAGTCTATAAAGTTTTTGTTATCGAGCAGAGATAATATAATGATTAAAAAAAGTCACATCGTTTTGTGGCTTTTTTTGGATTTACCATGGTAAACCCGTCGCTTGCTCAGTCTATTTAAAAGTTACTGGCAAGCAACGGGTCTGTGTACACAAATCTCCAAAAGTACGTTACGTAAATTTTTATTTAGGAGTACCTAATACAGTACCCTTTATATCAATAATCAAATAATACTTTTGATTTGATAAATGTCGCTACACTCGATTACGAAAATAGTAGCAATGACACTTTAAAAGGAGTGTTTTGAATAAAACTCGCTTTCGCTCGTGGTAACGTTGAATAGATAAATCTTTTATCTCACATTTTAAAAAATAAAATGATAAAGTAAGAGAAAACAACACTTCCTAAATGGGAATTGGCATACTATTTAACAGATGTCAAAAGGAATGTTGACTCAAATCTAGTATACTAGAGGAAAGAAAAGATAAAAGGGAGACTACTATGAAACTACGTCCTATAGAAACGACTGATTTTCCATTAATTGTAAAAAAATATGTCGACGTATTTGCTGCCGAGCCTTGGAATGAAACACATGATCCTACTCACATCAATGAATACATTCAAAATATTTACGCAATGAATACCTTTATCGGATTTATTGCACACGATGACCACTCTAACGATTTTATTGGCGTTGCTCTCGGCTTTATTAAACCATGGTATCAAGGCACCGAGTACATTCTAGATACATTTTTTATTGACAATACCAAGCAGCATTCCGGATTAGGTACGATATTTTTAAAACATATAAAACAAGAATTACACATACGTTCAATCTCTGCAATCATGCTCGACACAGAACGTAGCACACCAGCTGAAAATTTCTATACTAAAAATGGCTTTGAAGCGTTAGAGGAATCAGTTCTAATGGTAAGCAGTACGACGGATGTCTAACTACTATTGCGTCAATTTATCTTATTGCTTAGCTTTGAAATCATGTAAAGGATCAGCCTGCGCAAGTTCTTTCGGCAATGAGGTCACTATATTTTTAGGTGTACAAGCGGAGCGACAAGAGGCAAAAGGGATAAAAGAGAATTGATCTTAATTTTGAACATGCTAAAATATATTTAAGTTGCAATAAAAAAATATTATAAAAGGCTTTTTAAATGAATGAAGAAGAGTGGAAAAAACAGAAAAAAAAATAAAAACTTGGGAAAAAAAGAACAATTTTTGGGATTTTGTTATTAGAATGATTGCAGCGCTTTTTGGACAAGGGTATTAATGATAAAAATATGAAAAAATTAAAATTAGTAATTGTTTTTGGACTTAGTGTCGTATTATTTAGTGCTGGTTTTACATCTTTCGCAAGTACTGGAAAAACTCACGTAAATGTAAAATCAAAAAAACAACTTTAATAAAACATATCATACAATGATAATATTCCCGATCTAATTAAAATACCTTCAATCAATGAGATTATACACATCAATAGAAAGAGACTACTATGGGATTTGGATTTAACTTTAAGGATTACAATGATCGTTTAACATTCAAAAAATCAACGCTCAAGGATGTAAAACAAACACTAGATGAACGAGATTTTTTAAAAGCCGAAATATCAAAAAAAGAAAAGAAGTTAGTTAAAAAGTAATAGAACAATATGGATTTGGGCACCCACTTGCTATGCCCGCGAGAGCAAAACTCTCCCCAAAGTGGGTTTTTAGAAATTAAAAAATAAATGGGTTGGCAAAAAATGACTAAATTTTGAAGTAGCTTTACAAACTCATATTTTTCATTTTAAGAAGCCTTACGTAGTTTATCGTAAGTAACATTCAAAACGGATAAAAACATCACACTGAGCCTAATATAAGTACTTCCAGGGTATTCCAACGAATACTTCCGTTTTTTCAAGACTGTCGTATGATTTTTTGTAATAAGGAATACCCACGGAGCAACAAACAATTACAGGAGGAATGACGATTGAAATATTTTGTGACCGCTTTATCTCCATCAAAAAATATGGGGACAATGAATTGGCAAACGATGATATTGGGTGATTATTGTGTCAATGATTCTTACTGGGAGAATGCAAAAAGAGAATTATCTGAAGAAGTTCAATGGGTGACCCAAAGTGATCTTTATAAAAAGATAAAGCGGAATCATGATTCGAACGATGAGATTATATTATCAAAACCAGTAAGTATCATTTTAGAAACGGTAAAATCAGATTTTCCGCATGCCAATGTATGGGTTTATCAGTAAAAAAATATTATGAAAGCAAAGTATAAGCTTGATTATTGCCTCTTTTTAAGCATTGGACAATCCTTTAAAAGACTATATTATGAGGTTTTTCTAATTTCTCCATTTTATATAAAGCTGTAGTTGAGCGATTTGAAACACTTTACAAACACTATAAATGAGAAAAAATCTGATTTCTCTCTAAAACAAGTCGTACTATGACTTACATCAACTTTTGGGGACAGTTTCCCTTATGCTCTTGGATAAAAAATAGGAAAATAAAATGAGAAACGTTTTGATAATTATGAGAACATTATCATAACTATCAAATTATCTTATGAATCTGATATAGATTATTGACAAACGTATTTGGTTTTAAGATAATAAAATGGTATAACGAAGTTTGGATGTGCAGTATATCGTCCTGCTAATAAAAAGATAGGTTTATCACATTCCTGTCTTTTTATTTTTATTTAAAGTAAGTTTTTGGCGACAGTAATATGATTAGTTATCATAATATCTGATTAAAAATGGTTATAAGGACCTTCTCTTTGAAATATAACGTTGTTCAAGGGTGTAAGTTTGACAAAAAAAAGAAGATGTGATAAATTTTACTTAACGTATGAATTGGTTTGCGCATCATAGTGCTACCAGAAATAGAGCCTTGCCGGGCTCTATTTTTTTATAAAAAAATACCAGGTATTGCCGTATCTGGTATAAAAGCTTAATGGCATTTTTTGTGTTTCTTACTAGACCTTTTATCGCTAAGCCAAGCTTTAAAAGACTCTGTCAGTGTACTGACAGCAAGAGCAGAAACAAACTGTATGAATTGATTCATGGTGCTACCTCTTTTCTTTTTTTTAGGATAGGCTTTAACGCCAATATTGATTATATCGTACGGTTTTTATCTGATAACAAGAAGTTAGTGCTGAAATGGCCGTGTTTTCTATTTTAAGGACTTTTTTATTTGTTTTTGATCCCCATTCTAAGCAGAATTTCTAAAGTGTCTTAGATGTCGATTTAAGAGCTTGTAACAGGTTATAAAAAACGTTATAATAGAATTATTATAATAACAGTTATTTTCGTGCATGACCGTAAGCATAGCTCCGAGCAAAGCGTAAGGAGTGAGCGTTGGGAATGCACGAACACCCCGAAAAGCTAATGAGGGGGTGTACAAGTGATACAACTTTAACTATCCTAGTGATAGAAAGGGTGTAGCTTGTGTCACTTGTTATACTAAGTAGTGAAATTAAATTAGAGAATGAAAAGGACTAAAATGCCCTCTTTTTGTTTCACGTGAGAATAAAAGTTGTTAAAACTTAGTAGATATCAAAAGTAAACTCACTTAAAAAAATGCTAGATAAAATTTATAGAAGCCATAAATCAGCATGTTTAATTAAAGGAATCACAATCCAAAGTATCCGCAAAATATTTGCCTACGTAGTTCTTTTTGACAATAATGTTTCTTTTTTTATCAAGGAGTACAAGAGCAATAAGGGATATAGGAAGAAAGAATTATTTATTATTTAATAATTGAAGCGATGAGGTAAATGTAGTATAATAACCTTGGCGGTAAGCGCTTACAAATCTTGGTTTATACCAGGAGGAAATCATGGAAAAAACTTGCTATATCTAGTGGAATAGCATTACTTTTATCAGGAGCTTTAGCCCCTAGCCTTATTGTTAAAGCTGATACAACTGAACAAAAAAGTTCACCTGTGGAAGTTCAAAATGATTCAAACTTATCTGCTGAGTTTGATTTATCTAAGTTACCTCTTAATGGGGAAACTAAATCAGTTACAGATTCACAAGGTAATGCAACATATTTCAAAGTTGAATCTGGTTCAAATCCTATGGCTCGTATTTCAAATGGTTCTCATAAGGTCACTGTTTGGGATGCAGCTTGGCATGTTTCATTTTATATAACAACCAGTGGTAATAAAATTACAAGCGCACGGGATTTAAATTATACGATTGTTGGAGCACAAGTTAATTTGGCATCCTTGCGTGTTGATAATAGCAAACGTGCAAGTGCTCATTTTTCATTTACAACTCCAATATGGAATGTAATATCTTGGACTGGGTGGTTTAGAGCTACAATAAATTCGTCAAATAATCTTGTAGTTACAAGAAATTAAAAAACTCTATTATAATAATATAAAGGAGGTTTTTATGAGATTAGTTTCTATTGTTTTTTTGATAACAGTCATTTTAATTGGGCTGGGTATTTATTTCTTGATTAAATTTTTTAAAAATAAAAAATAAAAAATAAAAAAGAGCTTAAAAACTCTTTTTTATTTCTAAAATTTTTCAACAAAACCTTGAGGGAGAACTTATGAAAATAATTTTTTGTAGCTATTTTAAGCCTAATTACATTTTGGGGCAAAAATAATAAAATTTGGTTAGTGCTGTGTTTTAGTTGTCTATGTATATGATTAACTAATATTGTGGACTAATGTCATCAACAACTTGGTTTAATTTGTCAGAGTCTATGTCAGAGTAGATTGAATCATCGAGGGCTCTCATATCAAGCGTTAATTTACGATTTTCTCCTACAATTTTAAGCATGTTATCTTCATAGGGTTTAACAGAGCCACTTTCAATCTTGGTTGCACGTCGAATTAAGTCATAAATATATTCAGCTTAAGCACTTGTAACAGTTGTATAGTGAGGAGTGGTTACCGCTCATAATAAACCTTTTCATGATTTCTCTTAACTTTGTGTCTAGTTTATTATAACCTTTCCAAAAATATAACTCATTTTGTGTCTAATTATTTGCCTTTAGTACAATAGACAAATGTGTTGATTTGTCTAATAGTTTTGAAAGGGTTTTCTTTACAAAAAGTAATGAAAAGTCTATAATCAAGTTAAGAAGGTCGTTTATTTAGTGTCTATACAAAGGAGGCCCATTTATGTATTACAGTAACGGAAATTATGAAGCATTTGCAAAACCTAAAAAACCAAAAAATGTAGAAAATAAATCAGCTTATATTGTTGGTTCAGGTCTTGCTGGATTAGCATCGGCAATTTTTTTAATTAGAGATGGTCAAATGCCCGGAGAAAATATTCATATTTTTGAAGAACTCTCTTTAGCTGGTGGTAGTATGGATGGAATATATAATGAATCACGTGGTTACATCATTCGTGGTGGTCGTGAAATGGAAGCCCATTTTGAAACCCTTTGGGATTTATTCCGTTCAATTCCAACTCTTGAAAATCCAGAAATTTCAGTATTAGATGAGTTTTATTGGTTAAATAAAGAAGACCCAAGTTATTCTAAAACACGTGTAATTGAAAAATGCGGAAAACAATTAGAAAATGACGGAGAATTAACGTTATCTCGTAAAGCTATTGATGAAATGTTAAAACTAGTCTTAACATCAGAAAGTCAATTAGATGATGTTAAAATCAATGAAGTCTTTTCTGATGAATTTTTTGAATCTAACTTTTGGTTATACTGGTCTACAATGTTTGCTTTTGAACCATGGGCAAGTGCGATGGAAATGCGCCGTTACTTACTACGTTTCGTACAGCATGTAGGTACACTAAAAGATATGTCAGCGTTAAAATTTACTGAATTTAATCAATATGAATCTTTAGTAAAACCAATGATCCATTACTTAGAAGGGCATAATGTACATTTCCAATACGATACAGTTGTCGATAATATTATAGTGAACCGTTCGGACAGTCAAAAAACCGCCACAGAAATTCAACTTACTGAATCTGGTCAAACAAAAGTGTTACCTTTGACAATAGATGATTTGGTCATTGTAACTAATGGTTCAATTACTGAAAGTACAACGTATGGAGATACCGAACATCCTGCACCTCAAGAGCATGAAGTAGGACAAAGTTGGCAATTATGGGAAAATATAGCCAAACAAGATAAATCTTTTGGTCGTCCTTGGAAATTTTATCGTAATGTTCCCGTTGCAAATTGGGTAAATTCAACAACTTTAACGTTCTCAGATGATCAAGTTGTTCCATTTTTAGAATCTATTACTGGTAAAGATCCGCATAGTGGTTCTCTAGTAACAAGTGGTCCTATAACAATTCGTGACTCTAATTGGTTATTAGGAATTTCCATTAGTCGTCAGCCTCACTTTGAGCAACAAAAAGACAATGAATTAATTGTTTGGTTGTACGGTCTATTTTCAGATTTACCCGGAAATTATATTCCTAAAAAAATTACTGACTGTACTGGTCGTGAAATATGCGAAGAATTCTTATATCACATTGGAGTTCCTAAAAATAAAATTTCAGAAATTGCAGCAACAGTGAAAGCTGTTCCTACAAACATGCCTTATATTACTTCTTACTTTATGCCTAGAGCAGCTGGAGATCGTCCAAAAGTGGTACCGGATGGTTCAGCTAATCTTGCATTCGTTGGAAACTTTGCTGAAACAGAACGCGATACAGTCTTCACTACTGAATATTCTGTTCGTACAGCCATGGAAGCTGTTTATCAATTACTAGATGTAGACCGTGGAATTCCAGAAGTATTTGATTCTTCTTTTGATATGCGCATGATTCTAAATGCTATCTATTATCTTAATGATAAAAAAGGATTACGTGACTTACCTTTAACAAAAGTTGAAAAATTTGGATTAGAAGCATTTCTTAAGAAAATTAAAGGAACATACATTGAAGAAATATTAGTCGATCAACACTTATTATAGGAGGAATAAAGATGAAAAAAGGAAAATTATTATTAGCTACTACTCTTGTTGCAGGAACAGTTCTTGGATATTGTTATAGAGATGAATTATTAAAAATCATTCCTATTAATAAGAAGCCAGTTCCAAAATCTGAAATAAAAAATATCCCAGTCTATATTCGTGAAACAAAAACAAAGGGTGAAGGATTATAAAATTTATTTAGAAATAGATAGTAAAAAAAGCTATAACACATAGACTTACTGTAATTAATTTTTTAATGATTAATTATTGGGTTCTATTTCAAAGTCTCCTGTTAAACTCATTTTAGGATAAGAAATAGTAAAAAGAACTCAAAATGAGTTCTTTTATTTGTTTTTTATTTAAACCTTTTTTTAGCGAGCTTTGCTAATGTAACTGGATATTTATCATATCTTGGAGTACTTTTTACACAAATTTACTTTACCACAAAAATATTATTTATCTATAACGACTCCCTTTGGGAATAAAATTTTTACTAGACCAATCAATAGTGACTCTAAGATTTAAGGATAACATCAGTCTTTGACTCTAAAAACTTGACTTAACGTCAAATCATTAGTATTAATAACTAGTGATTTTCTTTGTGTACTTTTAAGTCTACCCTTAATATTGACTTTATATCTATTATTTTATATCATATATAATAGTTTAACTTGTGATATTAGTAACTATATTTATCTATCTAACACTAATTACGCGTTTCTCTTACGGCGTAACAAAAACAAAGGGGTCATTTTAAATGAACAAAAATCAATTTAAAATTTTTAGAGAAGCAATAAAACAAACCTTTTCTATAAAAAAAATTTTTGAAGAATTATCTACATTGCATATCCAGGAATATCTTTTACTATTTTTAATGACAATAGCACAAGTGATTTCTTTTCTTTTTACAAAAGATGCTTCCGTTTTGGTACTTATATTAAGTATCTCATCTATAATAAATTTAGTATTAGTAGATAGAGGACGAATTACAAACTACTTCTGGGGAAGTATTACAACAACTGCATGGGTTATTATTGCTATTCATACTCGATTAATAGGGGATATAGCAAGCCAAACTTTTTATCTGATAATGCAATTTTTGGGAATATATATTTGGGGAAAAGAACTTAGAGCGACTACAAAACATGAAGTTCAGTCAAAAAAATTAACCACATTTCAAGCTCTTATATATTTTGTTGGTACCATATTGCTATACTTTATGATTGTGATTATTTCAAAAAAATTAGGAGGAGTTCAAATATGGCTTGACGCCGCATTATTTCCTCTTGCAATAGTGGGGCAAATATTAATGACATTTGGCTATCGTAGTCAATGGGTAGCTTGGAATATCATTAATATTATTAATATTATCATCTGGTATAATCAATTTATGGTCAATGGAACGTCTATATCTCTTTCAATGTTAATGCTCCAAATAGTAATGTTTTTAAATTCCATCTATGGAAGTATCATATGGCTTAAAAAATCTAAAAGTTATACGATTTGAAAAAGTAATTATAAAAATACTCAAGTTGAACAAACTAATTTTAAAAACAAATAAAATGTAAACATAGCAGAATTATTGGTAACCGATAATTCTATTTTTTATCGTTTTTAAACAAAAGATAGATGGTTCTGTTGCGAAGTTTGAAAATCAAACGCGCTCTCTGTGAACTCCAAATATCTTAGGCTGTTATTCCCATTAATACCTTGATTTCAGTAGACACCGAAAAGCCGAAGAGCGTTCCATTTCTTCGGTTCTTTTTATATATTTCTCGAAGGGTCTCCATGCCCTTAATCGTGGAAGAGGCTGTACGGAGACTTTGATAAAATTTATTTCGTCGTTTAATAGGTCGATGGTCTTGTTCTATTAAATTGTTAAGATACTTCACAGTTCGGTGCTCTGTCTTAGTATATAAACCCACACTCTGTAACTTTCTAAAGGCGGAGCCAAGAGAAGGTGCTTTATCGGTCACAATTGCTTTCGGCTCACCAAACTGTTTATGGAGTCATTTTAAGAAAGCATAGGCTGCTTGCGTATCCCGTTTCTTTCGTAACCAGATATCTAAGGTTAAGCCGTCCGCATCAATTGCACGATAAAGATAATGCCAACGTCCCTTAATTTTGATATAGGTTTCGTCCATTTTCCATGAATAGAAGGATTGTCTATTTTTCTTCTTCCAAAGATAATAGAGGACTTTGCTGTACTCTTGCACCCAACGATAAATCGTAGTATGACAAACATTTATTCCACGATCATATAACAATTCCTGAACTTCACGATAGTTTAGATTGTAACGCAGGTAGTAACCAACAGCGACAATAATGACGTCTTTTTTGAATTGTTTGCCTTTAAAATGATTCATACCTCTGTCCTCTCTGTCTTTTTTCTCAATTTTACACTAAAATAGATTTTTTGGAAAACTTTGCAACAGAACCCACGTGTCAGTACTTTTGAACAAAAATTAGAATCTCAAATTGAAGTTCTGAAAGAAGCGGGAGCAGAAGAAGTTTTCCAAGAAAAATTTACGGGAACTACGGTTGAACGTCCCCAATTTAATCTAGTACTCAAAAAGTTAGAAAATGGCGATACTTTAATTGTGACAAAGTTAGATCGATTGGCAAGAAATACTCGAGAAGTCTTAGAAATTGTCCAATCGTTATTTAATAGAGGAATTAAGGTTCATATCTTAAATATTGGCCTTATTGATAATACTCCGACAGGACAACTTATTTTTACAATTTTTAGTGCTTTTGCCCAATTTGAGCGAGACCTTATTGTAACCAGGACTCAGGAAGGAAAAAACTTTGCTAAAATTCACGATCCAAGTTTTAAAGAAGGGCGTCCTCAAAAATTTACCGAAGAACAAATTCAATTTGCTCATGAGTTAAAGCAGCAAGGAATGACTTATAAGATGATTGAACGAAAAACTGGAATCAGTATTGCAACTCAAAAAAGAAGGTTTGGTGCAATAAAAAAGTAAAAGTGTTGATTTCTAAATGAATGATCATTAAAAAATATAGTAATATAGCAAGTACATTATGATACACTTATAATAGTAGAAACTTTTTTAAATTCAGCCCCAGATCTTTGAGCGACTATATGTTTAACATAGTAAATGGTGAGAGATTTATTAATCTGCAATCATACAATATCACGAAGAATAAAGTTTTAAAATAATACTGATTAAAAATAAACTAAGTAAGTTGACAAACTAAATAAATAAAAGTATAATTTATTTAACGAAGATTGTTGTGAGTATATTCTCACCATTTAAACCGAGGGCTGGCAAATTCCCTCGGTTTTTTTATTGTTTATTACTATAAAAAACGCCCCTCTGGCAAAGGGACGAATAGTGGATTAAAGGCGCTTATGTCGGTTTTTTAACCAGTCCTTGACCAGCTCAAGGATTACTCCAACCACTATTGGAGCGACAACTGATACGAAGATTGTTATGAGCATAGACTCACCTCCCTTCTAAGGCAATACTGCATCAGAAAGGTGCGCCACTAAGAATTATATCATAAAAAAGGAAATAAATACCCTAGTAGTAGAAGAGAAATATCTTTCAAGAAAACTATTATTTTTCGGAAAGATGCCATTTCTGAAGTGAAAAACATAAAATTTTCATTTTAAAAACTTTCGTAAATTTTTGCTCACTTTTAATAAAAAAACTCCTTCAGTTAGAAAGAGATTTTTTACTAAGTAGATTAAAAACCATTCAATGATTTTTAGGGGTTATTATTATAATGTACCCATTCTACCACTTCAATATTATTTGTCAATAAGAAAAACATCAATAGTTGATGTTTTTCAGAAGTATTTATGAAAAGTTTTTCTGGAATAAGCATAGTTTATCATAATTATATTAACATTCGCTTAATGGAAAGTCAACGAAAAACTAGACACGGAGTTAAGAGAATTTAAGAATTATATTTTTCAAAGTCTTTTGGAGACTTGTAATCAAGACCTGAATGCATCCTTTTTGTACTGTAATAGGTCTCAATATATTTAAATATTTCTTGAGTAGCCTCAGCTCTTGTCTCAAAATGAGCATCATTAATAAGCTCCCTCTTTAGCGTCTTATAAAAAGACTCCATCATTGCATTGTCATAGGGATTTCCTTTACGACTCATGCTAGATTGAGCACCGACTTGACGAAGAGTAGATTGATAACGAGAGCTTGTATATTGACTCCCTTGATCAGTATGGACAATCAAGCCAGGCTGAGGATGTTCTTTCCCACAAGCTTGTAAGAAGCAATCCCTCACCAGTTTATCTTGCATCCGTGAAGACATTGACCAGCCTACAATCTTACGTGAAAAAACGTCGATATTCACGGCTAAGTATAAGGTGCCTTCTTTGGTAGGGATATAGGTCATGTCTCCCAGCCATACTTTATTAGGAGCTGTTGCTTTAAAGACCTGATTAATTAAATTGGGTCTTGAAAGCGAAGCTCCTTTTCTGTTGTAATGTTTATATTTATAACGGCTTCCCTTGGCATAAAGTCCCATCAAGTGCATCAGTTTTCCAACACGTTTCGTGTTGGTCATAATACCAGTATTATGAAGTACCTTGGTAATTCTAACCGCACCATAGCGTCCCTTATGCTCATGAAAGACAGCTTTTATCTTCTCTGAGAGAATTTCTCTCTCCACTTGTTGTTTTGAAGGACGACGATGCATGTATTCATAGAAACCTGAGCGATAAACCTTAAGAACTTTTACTGCATGCTTAATTTTTATCTTCCCATGATGTTTCAAGAGAAATTTAAAACGTTTTACTTGCTTCGCTTCAAGAAGACCCGGAACTTTTTTAGAAGTTCAAGTTCCTCCTGAAGATAACGATTTTCTTTCTCTAACAATTTAATCTTATGTTGGGCATCAGCTAGAGCTGTCCCATTGCCTGGAAAAGCACTTTCTCCATATTCTTCAACTTCTTGAACCCAGCGATAAAGACTATTGGCATGAACCTCAAGCTCTTGGCTGACTTCTTTAACAGAGTAACCCTCTTCAAGAATGAGTTTTACTGCAGAATTTTTAAATTGTTTATCGAATTTTCTTCTTGCCATAATAAACCTTTCCACGATTTCTCTTAAGTTATGAGCTGAATATATATTTTCGGTAAAGTTTCGATTTTTATAAGAGAGAAAATATCATTTCATGTCTAATTATTTAATAGTAGTCCAGTTTTGTAAAAAATGCTTATTTCAAAAAGGCGGCCTATTATTAATACTCGTTCGTAACTTTGAGTTTGGAAGCAAAAGAATATTCTGACATAAAAAAGACCTCCAAATATTAGATTTTTTGTCTAACATTTAGAGATCATAAACAATTTTCAATCAGTGAGTTTTTAATTTATATAATATGATTCATAGTTTACTCTAGTCGTTAAAAATTAAATCAACTAATTAATATATGTACTTATAGATTATCTGTATACTTCTCCTCTAAGGCTCTAGAATTATTTCGCTCACTTATAGCTAAACCTGAAACTTCAGATAAAATTAAAGGGACTCTTTCTATAGTCACTTCAGAAAATTGTAAACCGAACCAACGAATAGGGGTTGCAGTAATCCTTTTAATATGCTCCTTTGTTTGAAGTACAAATCTTTCAAACGAAGGGAGTTGCTGAGCATTAACTAATTTTTCTTCAATAATAACAAATCTAAAATCTCCAACTTCACGATTTGGTGTGATACTATAACGTTGATATTGTCGATGTATACGCCCCGATTCCATTAAATCTGTTACTATGGTACGTAGATAACGGGGCACATCTTGACGCATACGAAAACCTAGGAATAAGGTAACACTTACTATGTAATCAGTCTCAAACATATCAATCTTATATTCTGAAGTATAAGGCTCATCAGTTACTCTGATATTAACAAACCAATAAATTTCTGATCGCTTTGGCTTTTTATCTAAAAGTGAATATAAAATGGAGCGATCAATCCATTCTCCATCAACTCTGCTTGTGAGATAGACAACGTTTGTTTGATAAAGATCATATGATTCATCCTTTCGAAGGATATTGAGTTGATGTTTATAACAATTGATATTTAATGATTTGATATATTTAAAAGTTAACTGGGTCGCTTTATGCCAAATTGCCATTATAAATAAAATTATTGAGGCAAAGACAACAACAATATAACCCCCATGAATAAATTTGACGATTGAAGCAACAAAAAACAGTCCTTCTACTAGAATAAATGTACTAAAAAACAATATAACAAGCATTTTTTTGATCTCTTGATGATGACTTAGATAGAAAGTCAAGAGAGTCGTTGTCATAAGCATCGTTATTGTAATAGCAAGCCCATATGCTGCCTCCATATGAGCTGAAGTTTGGAAGTAAATAACTATAAAACTTGAAGCAATCCATAGTCCTAGGTTAATTGCTGGGATATAAAGTTGTCCTACTGTTTTTCCAGGGTAATATATTTTTAGAAGTGGAAATAATTTTAATCGTATTGCCTCTGAGACTAAAGAAAAAGACCCAGAAATCAAGGCTTGGGAAGCAATAATAGCTGCTAAGGTGGCCAAAATAACTGCAAAAATAATAATATAACCAGGCAAAATAGAGAAAAATGGATTAATAATTCCTAAATTTCTTCCCTGATTTTTAAGAATCCAAGATGCTTGACCACAATAGGACAATAAGATACAAATTTTTACAAACGGCCAACTAATATATATATTCCCTCTTCCAACATGGCCTAGGTCTGAATAAAGTGCCTCAGCTCCAGTTGTTGCAAGAAATATTGAGCCTAAAATAAAAATACCTGATTTATTATCTGGGCTAAAAAGAAAGTGTATAGCATAATAAGGATTAATGGCTTGTAGAATAGAGGGGGTACCGCACAAATTTATAAACCCAAAAAAGCCTAGAAAACTAAACCATATAAGCATAATTGGTCCAAATATCTTACCAACAACAGCTGTACCAAATCGTTGGATTGAAAATAGAAGAGCCAGTATAATTAAAGTTATTAAAATAATTGGAAATTGGCGCGAACCGAATGTAGTTTCGAATGCCGGAATAGTTCTCAACCCCTCAATAGCAGAAGTCACAGTTACTGCAGGAGTTAGTGCTCCATCTGAAAGCAGAGCAGCTCCTCCAATCATTGCAGGAATAATTAACCATTTAGCATATTTACGAACCAATGTAAAAAGTGAAAAAATCCCACCTTCATGGTTATTGTCTGCCCTCAGAGCAATTAACACATATTTTACGGTAGTAATTAAAGTAAGAGTCCATATGATTAATGAGATAGAACCAATGATTGATGCTTTTTCAATATGCTCAATTCCTCCCTGCGACTCTAGAATTGACTGCATTGTATAAAGAGGACTTGTCCCAATATCTCCATATATAATGCCCAATGCAACAATAAAACCTGCACTCGTGGCCTTATTAAATGAACGACTTTTTATCTGATTCATTTGTACTTCTTCAGCTTTCACTTCAAAATTGTATAAATAAGCTACTAAGTTATTGACTACATTTTTTAATAAATTAGTAGTTTATTTATTTGACCTGCTTATTCTATCACTATAATGTTTTTTTGTAAAATATTTTAGAAAGAAAGGTGGTAAATGTATAATATTAGATTATTAGACACAAAATTAGGAGTGTAAAAATTGTTAGAAAGACCCTCCATGTTTTATTCTTTTTATTTAATATAGGTGCTATATTATCTCTGAGAAGTTCTGGAAAATTATAAAATTATCCAAACCTTAGTCTCTCTTTTATTCCCCAATAAGAGAAGTGTTTGTTTCCTTGATGCTATCCTTAAATCTTAGAGTCACTATTGTATAATTTAGACAAAGGATAAAAACATGCAAAAACGCTACTCACAAGAATTTAAAGACACCCTTCTCGACTTCTATCATTCTGGGCAATCCGTCACACAGCTTTCTAAAGAATACGGCGTGGCTCCGGCAACGATTTATAAATGGATCGACCTCTATTCTAAGTCTAATGAAAGCTCAGTCTCTAAAGCTGATTTTCTAGAATTAAAAAGACAGCTGGCTAAAGTTAAGGAAGAACGAGACATCTTAAAAAAAGTATTGACCATATTCGCCGAGAAAAAGATGTGAGTGCTGCGGATATGACTCAAACGATTAAAACTTTAGCACTCAATTTCAGACTCAGTTGCCAACTGCTTGGTGTTCCTGAAGCAAGTTATTATGAGAGAATCAATCGACGGCCATCCAAAACTCAATTAAGAAGACAACACTTGGCACTGAAAATTGACCAACTTTTCAAGGCGAATCGGGGAATCTATGGGGCACCTAAGATTCATCACCTCTTACTCAATCAAGGGGAAAAAGTAGGGATAAAGCTCGTACAAAAATTATGAAACAACTTCAGCTCAAGTCCGTCGTCCTTAAAAAATTTAAACCCGGACACTCCGTAAGTGATGGTATTAACAGAAAGAACCTTATACAAAATGAGCCTAAAAAGATAAATAAGGTTTGGGCAACTGATATTACTTATATTCCTACTCAACAAGGCTGGGTTTATCTCTCAACCATTATGGATCGTTATACTAAAAAAGTCATTGCTTGGGATTTAGGAAAGCGAATGACTGTAGAATTAGTGCAAAGGACTTTGAATAAGGCAATGGAATCACAAAATTATCCAGAAGCTGTGATGCTTCATCCTGACCAAGGAAGTCAGTATACGAGTCATGAGTATGAAGAGACAATAAAAAACTCTGGAATGACTCACTCCTTCAGTCGTAAGGGCTATCCTTATCATAATGCCAGTCTTGAAACTTGGCATGGACATTTAAAAAGAGAGTGGGTCTATCAATTTAAATATAAGAACTTTGAAGAAGCCTATCAGAGTATTTTCTGGTACATCGAAGCCTTTTATAATTCAAAACAAATCCATCAAAGTTTAGGGTATCTTACACCTAATCAATTTGAAAAGGTAAGTGCTTAAAATAAATAGATTAAAATTCTACGTTTGTTACTCTAAAAACTTGACTTAACGTCACTTCAAGAACTTGATGATGAATTGAAAGAGGACAAATAAACTCAAAGATATAAAGATTTATTATAACAGTCGACATCAAATAAGATATTTAAAATAGCTCATAACTTAATCGTTGTGAGCTGGTCATTTATTTTATTCTAAAACTTATTAATATATCTATAAATTGTGGTTCTTGAAACTCCCCAAGAATCCGCAATCGACTTAATTGGAGTACCACTTTCAACTAATGTTTTAAGAAGCTTTATGTCCTGCTCTGAAAATTTTTCAGGTCTTCCTCCCAGCCGTCCTCTTGCACGTGCGGCTTCTCTACCAGCGGCAGAACGTTCTAAAATAAGATTTCTCTCAAATTCCGCAAAAGCCGCAAACAAATGAAACATCAATTGTCCAGTCGAACTTGATTTATCCATTGTAATATTTTCTTGTAGACTATGAAAACTTACCCCTTTATTATTAAGAGAATTAACAATATTAATGAGATCTTCCATATTTCTACCTAATCGATCCAATCGCCAAACAACAATCGTATCCCCAGGACGGGAAAATTCAACTGCGGATTTTAATCCAGGTCTTTCTTTTTTACTTCCTGACATATGGTCAGTAAATATTTTTTCACAATTATATTTTTCAAGGCTATCTTTTTGTAAATCTAAATTTTGAAGTCCAGTTGAAACTCGGGCATATCCAATATTCATTTTTATTCCTCCGCTGATACTATTGTACCATAACTTGAAAGCACCTATATAAATGAACATAGAATAAATTACGGGTTAATGAACATTAAATGTAAATGATTTTGAGAAATTTAATAGGAAAAGAAGAGTGTTCAGAAAATGACCATTTTCTGAACACTATATAAAAAAAGAAAAACAATTATTAACGCTTTTCTTTTTTATGTCTAATTATTTGATAATAGTCCATACGTTTGTTACTCTAAAAACTAGACTTAACGTCACTATATCAATATCAATAATTGGGAAAGAAGTACAAAATTAAAAACCGAAAGTTCTAAACGAATAATCGGTCTTGATGATAATACACTTGATGTTTTACAAAAATGGAAAGAACGACAACAGAAACACTCAAAGATTAAGTTTGTCCTTTCCTATGATGGCAACCCATTTCCAAAACGCTCTTTTGCCTATCAGTTTAAAAAGTACTCTGAAAAGGCAGGTGTACCTTATATCAAGCCTAAAGGCTTACGACACTCTCACGCTTCACTTCTTATCAATGAATGGAATACTACTCCACTCGCTATTCAGAAACGACTGGGACACTCTGATGTGCAGACAACATTAAGTGTTTATAGTCCATTTGTATCCAAATTTTGATAAGGAGATAACGGAAAATTTGTCTAATCTGATAAAATAATAATCAAAAGGAAAATTAACAATGATACCCAAAGAAGAAATATACGATAACTTACAAATCGCAATCAATAACTTTCAAATATTACTTAGGAAGAATGCTTTCAAGAGTGAGGAAAATTTGGAAATTACATTATTGAACAGGTAAAGTGGTTTTATCATGAATGGATTAAGTCAACCAAAATCAACTTTTCGGAATAAATTACATGTTATCATATGGAAATAGGGAAATCTCTTTGTCTGATACAATATCTTCTAAACTATGAATCGAAGCTTCACTTATAAATTCATCATATGAAATTCTATATTTTTCTTTTAGCCAATCCTCGTTAAAGATTGGGGTGATTTCATTCTTAGAAATTATTGAATTGGTCAGATTAACAAGTTGATTTTTACTATTTGAGATATATTCATCTATAAATTGATTTTTCTCTTTCAAATTTTTTACAACAAGTCTTTGAAGCCAAATTTCTAGATAATCATTACTGTAATTTCTATAAATTGGTTTGTGAATTGCATTAATTACACTTAGCTTTTCTTCATAGTCATTTTGTAATTTAGTCACATCACCCGTAGCTAAAATTTCAAAAAAGCCTTTACTCTCGCTATTTGCATACGAGGATAAGATTTTTGATACAAACTTAATCCCAACATCAGTAATTTTGGGGTTCTCATAAATTATATTCATTACTATTGCTAAAATCGCCATTTGGTCAATACTCTCACGTATAAACTTTCGTTTTATTTGCGATTGAAAACGTATCTCAAAATCATTCAATGCACCAACTAATTGTCCACTATTTGGAAAATGAGAAGAGAGTAATTTAATACTTAGTAAATGTTTCTGAAGACTAACAGTATATACTCTATTCTTAATTATTTTTTCAATACTTATTTTTTTCTTTTTTCGATTTCTATTAATTAAATAATTCAATATTTTTTTTGGTTGTTGATATATACAATCCGCCCCTAGCTTAATAACTGGATTGTGACTAATCCAATAAAGTTTATCGGCTTTAACCGCTCCCTCTACCAAATCTGTACTCAATTCAGTTTTAGACTCTCCTAAACTTAATTTATGTCGTCGTAATAATTCTACTAATTCATATTTTATTATTGTTATATCATCAATACTGTTTGTAAAAATCCTATAATCATCACGATATCTAAGTATTTTATAATCATCCACACCCTTTGCCTTTAAAGAGTTAAATAATAGATAATCGATATATCCAAGTAATAATTCTGCAATTAAATCTGAAACTGCGTTCCCTTGAGGTATGCTTACGGTTTCACCGTAATTCATAAATTGAAAGCATTTATCGAGTTCATTACCTAGTAAATTCTTTTGTTTTTTATTTTGCTTTGCTTCCTCTTCCCCATGAAGAGCCCAAGGGATTGAGTGTGTATAAATAGTTCCATAAAAATTCGAAATATCTACTTTCATTAAGTGTTGATAGTTCAACGATAATTTTATTGTTTCTTGTTCCATAGAATTCCAAAAGTTTATTGCCTGTTCCAGTTTACTATCTTGATTTAATATCTCAAATGGTATACTATTACATACAATTTTTCCATCTACCATATGATGAAAGAAATAAAACCTGCGTACTATTTCCTCCCAATTCTCTTCTTTTGTAATCAGATTTACTAAGTCAAGATATATTAAAGGATGAATCAGTGTCATTGGTCTATAAGAAGACTTTGTTTTATTTTTCAAAAAAGTATAGTTTATATTCATATAAGTTGAATAATCAACATTTTTCTTTTTATTATTTGTATCTTTTTCAACTAGAATTTGTTGAGATTTTTCCTTTATTCGTGTATTTTTTAATACCTTGTTTGCATGATTTAGTAAATAGTCAAGATTATAATAAGGTGGTAAGCTACACGAAAAATAATTTACTCTTTTCAAGAAAAATTTTTTTGCTGATTTATTATCAAGAGATAATATTGATTTCTTATTTTCGTTCAT